>JAPKYJ010000025.1 GCA_026394375.1 Methanomassiliicoccales archaeon | reverse complement strand
CCAAGGGTGGGGTTGTTCGCCCATTAAAAGGGATCGTGAGCTGGGTTTAGACCGTCGTGAGACAGGTTTGTTGCTTTTTGGTGGAAGTGTCTAGATGCCTGACGAGAAGGATCCTTTAGTACGAGAGGAACGGGGATCCGCAGCCACTAGTTTATCAATTGTCTGGTAAGGCATTGTTGAGCAGCCACGCTGCAGTGGATAAGAGCTGAAAGCATCTAAGCTCGAAGCCACCTTGAAAAAGAGGCATCGCAACGCTCGTAGATGACGAGTTTGATAGGACCGGGGTGTAAGCACCGAGGTTTTCCGAGGTGTTCAGCCTGTCGGTTACTAAAGTTGTACTTGCCGTTGGACTTCGGCTTCGCAATACCGGTTAACGCCGCAAGGCTTAACCGTCATACAGGTTGCGTGTGTCCCTCTCTTCCTTCCAATCAATTCTTTCCATTTCTGCAATGTCCAGATTGCGTGAGCGTCAGCTTTGATGCTTGCTTCTCGATTCGATCTTCACCCCTCAGGGCAGGAACATGACCGTGGTGGAGGTCGGCAACCTTCGCCGGACGTCGTTGAGGTGAGGATAGTAGAAGCGCATCCTCTCCTCTGTGTCTGGCTCAATTCCCAGAATTCGGGACATGACCTTGACCTCTAGCTTACCTTCCACTTTCCATGCCCCAGTCTCATATCCAGTGTCGCTCATGAGCAAGATGGGAAGGCGGAATCGTGAACGCTCACTCGGCTCCAACAGGGAAGCGATGAACTCCAGCTCTTTTCTGTCTAATCGATATCGATGGCCATCCTTGCCTTCGTAGGACGGCTCCGCTTCCTGCAGCAACTCCGCCAAAGAACGCCTCTGCACGGGAAGATGCCGGTTCATAATGACCAAGAAGCGCTGCAGCGTGTTCTCATCGAACATCCGTCATCGATTTCTCGCTCCGCCTACTTCAAGGTGCCGAGTGAAGCGCCGCGATGACCTGGCATTGAGACTGCCATCTAGTCGTCCAACCCAGCGACGTTAACATCGATGGAAGCGAAGGTTATTAGCTAATGGGCTTAATTACAAAGGCCGTTCAGCTGGCATCGGAGAGAGGTAGGCAAAGATGAGCGAAGAGGTCGACCCGGAGCTGCAGAAGCTCCTTGACACCCATCCCTGTTACAACGAGAAGGCCTGCTCTCAGTTCGCCCGTATGCATCTTCCAGTGGCGCCGGCGTGCAACATTCAGTGCAACTACTGCAATCGCAAGTACGACTGTACGAACGAGTCCAGGCCCGGGGTGACGAGCGAAGTGCTCACCCCCGAGCAGGCCGTGGCCAAAATCCGCTATGTGAAAGAGAAGGTGCCCTACCTGAGCGTCATCGGGATCGCCGGTCCGGGAGATCCGCTGGCCAATGAGGCGGCCTTCCGCACCTTGGAGCTGGTTGGCAAGGAATTCCCAGAGATGACCCTCTGCCTGAGCACCAACGGCCTGAACCTGCCTCAGAACGTGCAGCGGCTCAAGCAGCTGGGAGTGAAGTTCGTTACAGTCACCATCAATGCGATCGATCCTGATGTGGCGGCGAAGATGTACTCCTTCGTGGTCTATGAGGGCAAGGTGTTGCGGGGAGTGGAAGCGGGCCGGAGACTAATCCAGAACCAGCTGGAAGGCGTTCGTTTGGCAGCTGAAGCGGGCATGCTTGTCAAAGTGAACACCGTCATGGTGCCGGAGGTGAACGCCGCTCACATTTATGAGGTGGCCAAGAGGGTCAAGGAGCTCGGCGCCTACATCATCAACATCATGCCCCTGATACCTGTCCCGGGTACCAATTTCGCCAACATGCGCGCTCCGACCCCTCGGGAAAGGAAGGAATTGCAGGATATCTGCGAGCCGAAGATCAAGCAGATGCGTCACTGCCGCCAGTGCCGGGCGGATGCCATCGGGCTGCTAGGCGAGGACCGCTCTGCCGAGTTCGCACAGTTCACTTGTGCTGCTGAAGAAGCTCCATCTGGGGAGCCTATCACCATCGAGATGGAGGGCAAGACCCGACACAAGGTGGCCGTGGCGAGCAGCGACGGTCGGAACGTGGACCTAGGATTCGGACAGACCGAATCGTTCTATTCCTTCTTGGTGGAGGCGGGCAACCTCATCCAATTGGGGATGATCGAGGTGGAAGCGAAGATGGACACGCCCATGATGGGTTCTGCCCACCGAGAGAAGCTGGAGGGAATGGCGGCCGCTCTCGAAGGACACGATGCCATCGTGGCCACGGAGTTCGGCGAGAGGGCGGTGAAAGCCCTCAAGGACCGGGGAATGGCAGCATACCAGATCACCGGAGATGTGGAGAAGGCGGTGCTTGAATCGGTCGACCGGCTCTACAAGAAAAGGGCGGAAACGTTCGAGTGAGGAGAACATGCGTGGTGCGGACCTGCTGGTCAAATGCCTGGAAGCGGAGGGCGTGCAGCGCATCTTCGGCATACCAGGCGAAGAGAACCTGGACGTGATGGATGCCCTCCTGGACTCGGAGATCCAGTTCACCCTCACCAAGCACGAGAACTCGGCGGCCTTCATGGCCAACACCTGTGCCAGATTGACTGGCGATCCTCACGTCTGTCTTTCCACCCTGGGACCGGGAGCCACGAACATGGTCACGGGTGTGGCCGACGCTTACCTCAGCTACCTACCACTGATCGTTCTCACTGGCCAGGTGGGAGCGGAGCGAGCGTATCATCCGCAGAAACAGTACATCGACCTGGTCCAGATGTTCAAGCCCGTCACGAAGGACAGTTTCAGCGTGCGCACTCCCTCTCGCATCCCGGTGCAGATCCGTCGAGCTTTCGACCTGGCTTCGACCGAGAAACCCGGGCCGGTGCATGTAGAACTGCCCGAGGACCTGATGAAGGGCAAGACCGAGGGCACGCCGATAAGAAAACCACAGACGCATCACCTGCGCTGCGAGCCGAATCTGGTGCATCAAGCGCGGGATGTGCTGCTTCGGTCAAGGAGGCCTTTGGTCTTCGCGGGTCCGGGGACGATCCGCGCAGGCGCCTGCAAGCAGCTCCGGGACCTGGTGCGCGCATGGCAGATACCGGTGGTGCACACCTGGTACGGCGCGGGCATCGTGCCATACGACGACCCATTGTCCCTGAACACCGTAGGACTGAGGACGAGGGACCTGGTGCAAGGTGCGTTCGAGATCGCGGACACCATCCTCCTGATCGGTTATGACCTGCCTGAGTTCGCGCCGGTGTTCTGGAACGTGGGCGAGAAGAAGACCGTGGTGGTCATCGATGCCGTTAAGGCCGAGACCGTTCCCAACTTCGCGCCGGACATGCAGGTGGTGGGGGACATTGGCAGCATACTCCAGCGCCTGGCTTCGGACCCGAAGCCGAGGGAGAACTGGATCGGGTCGTATAGGGAGGACCTCCAGAGATGCGTGGACGACTGCCCGACGGACGGCACGCCCGTCAAGCCGCAGCTGGTGGTAAGGGCCATCAGGAATGCCCTAGGCAGGGAGGATATCTGCGTGAGCGATGTCGGTGCACATCTGATCTGGCTCGCGAAGCGCTATCCGGTATACAAGGAGAACACCCTCCTCTTATCGAATGGGCTCATCCCGATGGGGGTGGGGGTGCCCTCCGCCATCGCGGCCAAGCTCGTGCATCCGGGGAAGAAGGTGGTGGCCGCCTGCGGAGATGGAGGGTTCATGATGACCGCCACCGAACTGGAGACGGCGCAACGACTGGGGGCTAGGTTCGTCACCATCGTCTTCAACGACCGAGACCTGGGCTTGATCCGTCTCAAACATGAGAAGGCCTACGGTCGGGCATACGACACTAGCTTCGGCAACCCTGACTTCATCCGCTTCGCCGAGTCCTTTGGAGCCAAGGGATATCGGACCGAGACCGGTGCGGAGCTGGAGGAAGTGCTGCGTCACGCTCTGGACGCGGATGAGCTAGCGGTAATAGATGTTCCCGTCGACTATAGCGAGAACAAGGACCTGCTATAGAGTGGACCGAAGACTCATCCAGATTGCTCAATATCATCCGAGAAAGGTTCAAATAAGAACCGCCTTATTGTCGCCTTCATGAACCCAGCCGAGTTCCAGCTCGCTTTCTTCCTCGACAACCACTTCGCGCGCAAGAAGTGCCCGAAGTGCGGACGTCATTTCTGGTCCCTTGGAGAATGGGACAGCTGTGGCGAGCCGCCTTGCGAGGAGTACACGTTCATCGGCAACTCGCCCATGAAGAAAAGCCTCTCGCTGCACCAGATGCGTGAGGAGTACCTCTCCTTCTTCGAATCGCACGATCACAAGCGGGTTAACCGCTATCCCATCATCGCGCGCTGGAGGGATGATGTCTTCTTCACCCAGGCCTCGATCTACGATTTCCAGCCTTGGGTTCTGAACGAGGTCATCGAGCCTCCGGGGAATCCCCTCACCATCTCCCAGACCTGCGTCCGGTTCAATGACATAGATAACGTGGGCAAGACTGGGCGGCACTTCACGTTCTTCGAGATGTGCGCTCACCATGTCTTCAACAAGAAGGGCAAGGAGATCTACTTCAAGGACGGCACGGTCAGGCTCTGTCACGATCTCTTCACTGTGCGTCTGGGCGTGGATCCAAAGCGCTTGCGTTACGTCGAGGAATGGTGGGAAGGCGGCGGGAACGCCGGCCCTTGCCTGGAAGTGATCATCGATGGCGCCGAGGTGGCCACCCTCGTCTTCATGATGTACAACACTGGTCCGCAGGGCAACCAGCCCATGAACATGACGGTCGTGGACACTGGCTACGGCTTGGAAAGAATGACTTGGGTATCTCAAGGGACTTCCTCCGCCTATGAGGCCGTCTTCGGTTCCGTGCTCGAGGAGCTGAAGAAGATGGCGGACGTGAGCACTGACTCCCGCGTCCTCGAGGAGTACAGCAAGGTGGCGGGCATGACCAGTGCCAAGACCGCTTCCGACGTGCGCAACATTCGAGAGCGGACGGCCGCCAGGATGGGCATCACCTACGATGAGCTGATGAAGATAGTTAGCCCCCTGGAGGACATCTATGTGATCTGCGATCACTCCAGGGCTCTGGCCCTTCTGCTGAACGACGGGGTCGTGCCCTCCAACGTCCGCGAAGGATACTTCGCTCGTATGCTGGTAAGGCGTACCCTGCGTTCGATCCGCTCCCTCGGCCTGAAGGTGAAGCTGGCAGAGGTGGTGGGGATGCAGGTGGACTTCTTCGCCCCCATCTTCCCGGAGCTCGCTGGCAACAGGGATGACATCCTCCGATTGGTCCAGGTAGAGGAGGATCGCTACCATGAGACCATCGCCCGGGGAAAGCAACTGGTAGATAGAATCGTCAAGGACCTGAAGAAGGGCGAGAGCATCTCCAAAGAGAAGCTCATCGAGCTCTATGACTCCCATGGCCTCAATCCGGAGCTGGTCAAGGAGTTCTCTCCGGTGCCGGTGGAGATTCCGGACGACTTCTACAAGCAGGTGGCTGCCAAGCACGAGAAGCCCGAGCAAGAGGAAGAGGGGAAGAAAGAGAACTATCCTGAGCAACTCCCCCCCACCAGACCCCTGTACTACGAGGACGTCGACATGCTCCAGTTCGAGGGCAAGGTGCAAGATGTCCTCAAGGGAGGGATCCTCCTGGACCAGACGGCCTTCTATCCCGAAGGCGGAGGGCAGGAGTGGGACGAGGGCACATTGGATGGGCATCCAGTGAGGAAGGTCATCAAAGTGAATTCCTCCGTCTTGCACTTCATCGAGGGCCCCCTGCCGAAGAAGGGGCAGGTGATGAAGGGCTCGATCGATAAGGAGCGCCGCGTTCGCTTGATGCGGCATCACACCAGCGCCCACATCATTAATGGCGTCGCCCGGGGCATCCTAGGCAATCACGTCTGGCAAGCGGGCGCGCACAAATCGGAGGTGGAGGGGAGACTGGACATCACCCACTACGAGAACTTGACCCAGGCGCAGCGCGATCATCTGGAGCGCGAGGTCAACCGCATCGTCCTGGATGATCTCAAGGTCAAGATCCAGTTCATGCAGCGGGACGAGGCGGAACGTCTGCACGGCTACCGCCTCTATCAGGGCGGGGCGGTTCCAGGCAAGGTCATCCGGGTGGTGGAGATAATGGGCTTGGACGCGGAGGCCTGCGGTGGATTGCACTGCAAATCCACGGGTTTCGTGGGGGCGATCCGCATCCGCCGCACCAAGCGCATACAGGATGGCATCGTGCGGGTGGAGTATTCATCGGGCATGGCCGCCGTGGAGGACATGCAACGGGACAAGGATGTCATGGAGGACCTGACCGAGAAGCTGAACGCCTCTCCGGACAAAGTGCTCGAGGCCACAGACAAGCTCCAGGCGGAGGTGCGGGAGCTGATGAAGAAGGTCGGTTCCCTGCAGGCCCTGCACAACGAGGAAGTGGCGCGCGCTTTGCTGGAGAAAGCCAAATGCGTAGGTGAGGTGAGGATAGTCGTCCACCAGGCCCAACCCGGGGAGGATGCGGAGACCATATCCAAGATCATAACCGAGAGCCCGAACACCCTGGTGATCATAGGGGTAGCGGAAGAGATAGGGGTAGCGGAAGAGAACGCCAAGATGCTCGTCTCACGAAGCCTGGACGTGGATGTCGATTGCCGGTCCCTCCTCAAAGAGATCATGAAGCTGCTGGGCGGTGGGGGCGGAGGCAAGAAGGAGTATGCCCAAGGCGGAGGCGGGGACGTGAGCAAGCTGCCGGAGGCACTGGACAAGGCGTCAGAGATGGCCAAGAGGGCGCTGAAGGGACATTGAATCTCCGAGCGGACAGTCTGGCAGATGGTCATTCGTCGTCATCCGGCGACACCCGGAAAGGGTGTCAATGAGGCCCATGCCCGCGCTGTCCTCTGCGAAGTGTCTGGATGACCCCCTGAGAAGCACCCTGGGACGGGGAAACACTTAAATACAGTCTTGCGTGTAGGGGAGACGCCCCGAAAGAGTATATAACCTATACCTTTCACATTGACTCAATTCGACCGGAGGAACTATCTTGGCCGAAGAAGCCGCACCTAAGAAAGAAGAGAAGAAGGGTGAACACCCCAAGGACGAGTCCAAGAAAGAGAAGAAGGGAGAGCACAAGAAGGACGAGTCCAAGAAAGAGAAGAAGGTGGAGCCCAAGAAGGATGCAGTCAAGCACGATGAGAACTTCAAGTACATCGTCCGCCTGGTCAACACCGACGTGGACGGCAACAAGCCCACTGTCATCGGGCTCCAGAACGTCAAGGGTGTCGGCAGCCGCGTGGCTGAGATCATCGTCAACCGCGCTGGCGTGAACCGCATGGCGAAGGTGGGCGATCTCTCTGATGAGAAGGTCGAGGAGCTGGAGAAGCTCATCACCAGCTACACCGACTACGCTCCGGCCTGGGCGATGAACCGCCAGCTGGACCTGGAGACGGGCGAGGACATGCACATCGTCGGCGTTGATCTGGACATCAGGCGCAAGGACGATATCAATCTCATGAAAATGATCCGTTGTTACAAAGGCGTTCGCCACGAAGAAGGACAGAAGGTCCGTGGCCAGCGCACCCGGTCCAACGGCAGGACCGGCTTGACCCTGGGCGTCATGCGCCAGAGGCTACAGCAGCAAGGGGCCGCGGCCGCCGCTGGCGGCGAGGCCGCCAAGCCAGCAGAGGAGAAGCCAGCAGCCGCTGGAGCCGCGCCTGCCGCGAAGACGGCGGCACCTGCAGCCAAAGCAGCCGCCCCGGCGGCCAAGCCGGCAGAGGGCAAGAAGTAAGGTGTTCACATGGGAGACCCTAAATTTCCTCGGAAATCCTACGATACGCCGTCCCATCCCTGGGAAGGCGAACGCATAAAGGAAGAGCATGCCCTGTGCCGACAGTACGGCCTGAAGAACAAGAGGGAGCTGTGGAAGGCCAAGTCCATCCTCCGAAGCTTCCGAAAGCAGTCCCGAGACCTCCAGGCCCGATTGCGCACTGGCGAGGAACAGGCCAGGATCGAGGCCCAGAACCTTCTGAAGTGCTGCGCCCGCATGGGCCTGCTGCCCATGGGGAGCGCCACACTGGACGACGTACTCACTTTGGACACGGAGACGCTCCTGAACCGCCGCCTGCAGACCGTGGTCTACAGGAAGGGTCTGGCAGCCTCCCCCAAACAGGCGCGCCAGTTGATCTTCCACGGACATGTTGCCCTCAGCGGCCGCAAGGTCACCATCCCCGGCATGCTGGTGGAGAGGGGACAGGAAGAGTACATCTCATACAACGGCTCCTCGCCCTATGCCAGTGACTTGCACCCCCTGCGGGTGGACATGCCGAAGGTGGTAGAGGCGCGGACCAGAAGGATTGCCCGCGATGCCCGCCGCGAGAAGGAAATGGAAGGCAGGGACCGCCGCGGTGGCAAGGGAAGGGGAATGCCCCGCAGGGCGACCCGCGAAGTGGTCAAGGCGAAAGAGATCCCTGACAAGGATGGGGGAGCTTCCGCATCCATTGACGCCGTCGTTCCCGCCGAGCCTAAGGCTAAGGAGGAGTGAACATGGGAAAATGGGGAATCGCACACGTTTTCGCGAGCTACAACAACATCATCATCACGCTGACGGACATCACCGGAGCGGAGACCATCACCAAGGCCACCGGCGGCATGGTGGTGAAACAGGCCAAGGATGAATCATCGCCCTACGCGGCCATGCGGGCAGCGGAGAAGGTGGCGGAGATCGCCAAGGAAAAGGGCATAGATGGTATCCATGTCAAGGTCCGCGCACCGGGCGGGAACAAGTCGACATCGCCCGGCCCAGGCGCCCAGGCGGCCATTCGCGCGCTCGCCCGCGCTGGTATGAAGATCGGTAGGATCGAAGACGTGACTCCAATCCCCCACGACGGCACCAAGAAGAAGGGTGGCCGGAGGGGCAGAAGGGTGTAGAGGTTGCGGTAGATGGACATCAAGATCCTGGAAATGACGGACACCAAGGCGAGATTCGTTATTTCCAACGCCACCCCGGAGATCGCCAACTCCCTACGACGCTGTCTGATCGCCGAAGTACCCAAGATGGCCATCGAGACGGTGGAGTTCCACCTGGGTCAGATCCAGGGAGGAGCGGAGGACGACAACGAGGAGTACGAGAGCGTTTCGTGTCTATTCGATGAGATAGTCGCTCATCGTCTGAGCCTGGTCCCCATTCCCTCTGACCCGGAGCTGTATGTGTTCAAGAAGGATTGCGCCTGCGGCGGTGAGGGTTGTCCGAAGTGCACCATCATGTACTCCGTCAACAAGAAGGGACCGTGCGACGTATACTCTGGGGACCTGGAGCCACTGGGCGATCCCTCGCTCAAGGTCAAGGACGAGCTTATCCCCATCGTGCGCCTGGGTCCGCGGCAGGCCATCCTGGCCTATGCCTTCGCCGAGCTGGGCATTGGCAAACAGCATGCCAAGTTCCAGGTGACGAGCGGGGTGGGATACAAGTATGCCCCGAAGGTCAAGATCGATGCCTCCAAATGCGACGGTGGTGCGACGTGCATAGACGTCTGCCCACGCAAGTGCTTTGGCAAGGTGGGCAACAAGGTGGCTGTGGTCAACGAGGCGGCCTGCACGCTCTGCAAGGCCTGCGTCAAGGAGTGCAAGACCAAGGCCATAACCGTCGAGGGTGACAAGACCAAGTTCGTGTTCACCTTCGAGACCGACGGCTCGCTCACCGCCTCGCAGACCCTGGAGCAGGCGCTCAGCATCCTGGAGAAGAAATTCGACGATTTCCGCGAGCTCGTCTCCTCGCTAGAGACCTGATCTCAAAACCCCTTACTATATCGATATCCTTCTCTCTGGTCACATGAAGTCGGAGAGCTTGCACTTCTTTACTCTGTCATTCTCGAATAGGGAATTGATCGATTGCTCGATGAGCTCGATCCTCTGGCGAGTGTAGTTGTTGATGGCGAACTTCTCACTGATCTCCTTCGTCATCTCCAGGTACTTCTTCACGCTGCTCTCGTGCACCGTCAACGTGAGGTTGTTGCCGCAATAGCATTTTCCGGAGAGGGGTATCCGGCGATACTTGGAGTTGCACTTGGTGCAGCGCAGCTTCTGCCCGCTGAAGCTCTTGAGATTGCCTATCATGTCCGGCAGCAGATGTCTCGTGACCACCCGATAGACCACGTCCACCTCGTCCACGGCCCGGATCTTGTGCGCTAGGACCAGCTGTGCCTCAAGTTTCTCTTGCATGGTCTCCAACAGCTTATAGGTCGAGTTCCGGGGTCCTTCCCCGATATCCCTGGTGTCATGAGTGAAGCCGAAGCCTTCGTACTGCAGCACCGAACCGAGCCTCCCCCCTATCAGGTCCATCTGCTCCTGCACCTCCTTGGGAGGCTTGTATTCCATGGTGGCCCTATAGAACTCCAGCGGATACTCCCGGAGCACGTCAATGTTGTGAGCCTCCTTGTCGATCTCGTTCGGGTCCAACCTAGTGGTGAGGACCAGCGGCGCGTCCATCAGGCCGCCTCGGCGGTCGGGCAAGAAGGAACGGGAGAAATTGATCAGGCCGTCCAGTAAGAGGATGGCCGAGTCCTCATCGCCATCAGCGTTGCGCCTCTTGGCGGCGTGGAAGAAAGGATGCCCGTAGCCGGCGTTGGTGTTGGTGAATCCGATCAGACGGCATAGCACGCCCCCGGAGGTGTGCGGAGCAAGCCCGATAGCCAGGTGACCGATGAGCTCGCTCCTTTCGTTCGCGTTGTAGAAGGCAGAAAGACCGTAGAACTTGACCAGCAGGTCGTCGATGAAATGCGCCACCTTGATCAGATAGTCGCCGCATGACGCGGAGGGGATGTAGTCCTGGACCATCAGCTCACACAACTGATCCTCCGACACCAGCTCCGCGCCTTCGTGGTCTTTCTCGTAGCCCAGGGCGCGAGCCCTCTCTACGCTCAAACCTATCTCTCCAGGGCGGAAGTGGGTCACAGGCACATCGGTCATGTCGAAGCGGATGGTGCCGTCCTTGAACACGAACACCCCGTGCTTGGCGCGGAGGATGCCTTTCTCCATCGGCTCTGGGGTCTTGTTGTGAGAGATCATGCCCTGCACGCCTTTGATGGCCGGCACCTCGGTCATGCCCAGATTGCACATGGCCTGCTCGATGATGGCGTTGATGTCGATGATCTGCTGCGCCGGGGCGTCGGTTGGAAGGGTATGGGATCCGCACTCGCAACGGCAGAGGAAGGTGGTCTTGCCGCAGATGGGACAGGAACGGACGCCCACTTGAGCTTGCACTTCCTCATCCTCCATGGCCTCGCTCACTAGGCGTTGGGCTCCACCGCTCTGACCGAGAGGGAACAATACATGGGGTGGAGGTTTCATGCGTCGTTCCTTGGCCTTCTCCGGCCTGGCCATTCTTGCCCCTATGCGAGTGACGGCCTTGGCCCGGATGGTGACCCCGGCGGCGTTGGAAACGGCCTCTAGGCTTGTGCTTCCCTTCAGCTCTGAGGCTGGTTCCAAATGTCCATCTTTCGGTCGCAGGCCCAGGCCTAGCAGCAGGGGGTCCGCGAAGTGAGAAAGGACGATGCGCCCTTCGCGCACGGAATGCAATGCCCCCAGGTCTTCCAAGGTGCGCTTCGCCACCGGGTCCAAAGGAACCCGCAGCTCACCTTCCTTGTACTCTCCGGTGGCGGCCACTCGCTCGCGCAGCGCCTGGAGGGACTCCAGCGGCACGTCGCTCCAGAACAGGTTGAAATCGGGATGCAACGGTACCCCATATCGTCGGCAAAGCTCCAGAGCCACTTCGAGCTTGGGCGGGGACCTCCATCCCGGCGGCAGTTCTCCCGCGGCCTTCCTCAGCTCAGCGCGATAGAAGTCCAGGCAGAAACCCGCAGGCACCAGGACGTGATTGTTCTCCACGAACTCACCAAACGGGATGAGGATCTCGCCCAGGTCCACGATCTCGATCACTTGCTCTTTCACCTGCAGGAACTGCTCCACGGTGTTCGTCTGCACCAGGTCCCCGTTCCTTAGGAGCAGCATCGGCCCTTCGATGCTGTCGCAGGGCGTGACCGCTCCGGCCTTGCCAGGGCGTTCGATCTTGATCTGCGTGCCCACGGCCAGGAACTCGTCCACCGCGTACATGGTGGCTGGATTGAGCGCGATCGCCGCCAGGCCAGTGGTGCGACCTCTCCCGTACCGCAGCCTCGGTCCGCCGATCTTCGAGGGATGCCCAAGGACCGGCCTGCCGACGATGAGGTCCTTGAGGTACTTCGCATCCGGCTTGACCTTCATGGCCTCGCTCTCAGAGACATCCTTCTTCTTCAAGGCCAGATATTCCGAGATGAAGCCCCAACCATCAATGCCCAGCCTCTTCACGTGCTTTTCCAGCTTGTTCGCCTTCTGGCACAGCCCTTCCGCGATGACCAGGCAGGCCCCACCCCGCACCTTGTTGGTCTCTACCCGCGGCAGATCTCGGTAACCAGAGATCTCCACGTCCTCGGTTCCCTCGCCGTCCACGCACACCGGGCAGTTCTTCACTATGAGCTCGATCTCCTGGTTGCTGGGGGTGTACTGCAGGTGTTGCGCCTGCTTGTAGAGCGGGATCTCCTCTTTGAAGCGCTGCACCTCGCCATGGGTGGGGGCGTAGCGACCGATGCCGTGCTCTCTCCGCACCACGTCCCCGATGAGCACGGCCATGGCCTGCCCAGTGCCGCCGGCGCTCCGTATCGGTCCCGCGAAGGAAATGACTAGGTAGTTAGTACCGTCCGAGTTGCGACCGAGCCGGATGCCTGCGATGCCTTCCAGGGGGGCCACAAGTATTCCTTCGGTGAGCACTGCCAGGCCTACTCTCACCGCTCTGTCGATGGCCTCCTCCTTGGTCTTGGCCGGCCGATTGGCCACTTCCTTGGCGATGAGCAGGGAGACCTCTTCCCGGTTGTGCTCCCGGCTCAACTCTCTAATTCGTACCGCCACGCCCTCCACGTTCCAGGCGGAGAGCAGCTTCTCCACTCGGGATGCCAGGTCTTCTGCCTGTGGGATCTCCACAAATGTCTCGGGATCCATCCCTCGAGCTCTCGCCCTCCGGGCCACGGCGTAGCAGCGGTCCGCCTCTTTGGAAAGGCCTAAGAAGTAGGAACGCACCCTATCGCTGCACGCCAGATCCTGCGGCATCCGATCCCCTTGCTGCCCAATGCCCTACGGCCTAGATAACCTTTCCAGATCCTGTCCAGAATTGAGCATCGGGCGGAGCAGCTCCACCAACTTCGATCGCAGCTCCTCAACACCCTCCCCGGTGAGGGCGGAGATGGTCGGCCTGCCAGATACTGTCCGTATGAGGTCGGCCTTGTTCTCCACCTCGATCAACGGTATTCCGGGGAAGTTGGCTTTGACGGAATCCAGCAATGCCAGTTGTTTCTCGAGCGAGTATCCGCTGGTCTCCGACGGATCGATGACGAACACCATGACGTCCGCAAGATACTTGAGGGCCAGGATGGCCTGCCTCTCGATCTCGTTCCTCTCCTCGAACTCCCGGTCCAGCAATCCCGGCGTGTCCACCACCTGGTATCTCTGGTAGCGAACGGTGAAGTGCCCGATCGCGATGCCTTTGGTAGTGAACGGATAAGGTGCTATCCGGGGCTTGGCCGAGGAAAGCTTCTCCACCAGCTGGCTCTTGCCCACGTTCGGGAACCCCGCGATGACCACCGTAGGAAGCTCCATCTCGATCACCGGCACCCTCTTGAGCTCGTCGCGTGCCCGAGATACGAAAGCTAGGTCGCTATCGATCTGTTTGAGGAGGGAGGATGCTCGGCCGTAGAACTCCTTTCGCACCCTCTCGACCTCGTTCAAGCGGATCGCTCCCTTGGCCTTGCGAATATATTCCTGGCGCAGCTTGGATACCCTCTGTGAGCACCAGGAGAGCGCCCCCAAGGACTTCTTGAGCTGGTCGGTGCCCACCAGCAGATCGATGAGCTCCATGGCGAACTCCTCTCGCTTGGCCATGGAGGGGAAGGCCTTGACGTACTTCAGCAGGACGGTGGAAATGATATCCCCGGCGGCGGTGATGCGCGCCACGGTGGTGCGCTGCCTCACCTGCATCAGGTCTTTTCCTTCCTTCTCGATCTTGGTCAGCCTTTTGAACGCCTTGTCGAGTATCTCGTCGGCGCTCATGATGGTGGGTATCTTCTTGCTTTGCGAGGCCACGGCGCGCCTAGGCACGAGGCAAGTATTAAGCTATGCTTTGGCCTGCTTGAAGGGGGTGCGGCATTGCCCTACGAAGTGGAATGCGGTCTTCTCTTCCGCAGGAATGGCAAATTGGTGCTGACTGATGCGAGAGGGCGGCTTCTCCGCGCCATCGAGGAAGAGGGCTCTTTGCCCAAAGCGGCTTCTTCGGTGGGCATCTCTATTGAGCGCGCGAAGGCCATGGTGAGGGACATCGAGTTGTCCACCGGATTGCGCGTAATCTCAAACGTTCGGGGTCATGAGAGGAGCGACGGCCACATGCTCACCTCCGCTGGCAGAGAGCTTTTGCTTGAGTACGAGGCTCACCAGCAAGCCTTCGAGGCGCAGGTGGCCCACCGCTTCCGCAACCCGGTGCTAGCGGTGGACGGGATTCTGGTCGTGAAAGGCAGCATACTCCTGGTCAGGCGGGGAAACCCACCTTTCAAAGGCGAGTACGCCCTCCCCGGGGGATTCGTGGAGTACGGGGAGCTGGTGGAAGCAGCCGTGCGCCGAGAGCTGCTTGAGGAGACCGGTCTCGAGACCTCTGTCCACCACTTGCTTGGCATCTATTCGTCTCCGGACCGGGACCCACGAGGGCATACGGTCTCCGTCGTCCACGTCATGCGGAGGAAAGGAGGGAAGCTTCGGTCAGGTGACGACGCATCGGATGCGGGTTTCTTCCCCTTGGACAAGTTGCCTCCGCTAGCGTTCGACCACTTCAAGATCGTCCAGGACTACGTGGAAGAAGAGGCCAAGGCAAGTCGGCGAGATGGCTGACGGCAGCTCGAAGGGTGCCGAGAACAATTAATAACCCTCGGCGGCATTGGAAGTGCGAACATGCCCGACGACCTGGATAGGAAGATCCTGCGCATGCTGCAGAAGGATGCGAAGCTGACCTACGAGCAGATAGGGGAGGCTCTGGAACGTTCGACCTCTACCATCCGCGACCGTATCAAGAGGATGGAGGAGGACCGAATCATCCTCGGCTACTCGGCCATCGTTGATGCGACGCGCCTGGGAATCAAGGCAGATGCTTTCGTCTCGGCGGACATCGACCAATCTCAATCTGGACGCGCGGTAACAGAGCTGATGACGTTGAAGAACGTCTCCGAGATTCTCCATCTCACGGGGGAGAGGAGAGTGCTCATTCGCGTGCGGGCAGCGTCGAACCAGGAGCTGATGGAGATCATCGACCGGAAGATCCGCCCTCTAGGCTTCTCGAACATCGAGATCACCATGGTCTTGGACACCGTGCTCAGATACCCAGGCATATGATTTCGCCTTTCGGCCTGGCGGGTGGGGCGTGATAGCTCTTTAAGCCCGCGACCTGATTCCGGCCCCAGATGCAGTCGGTCATGCTCTTAGCCCTGGTCGTGTTCGTGGCCACCTATGTGCTCATCTCCATCCGGCGTTTCAGGTGGTTCAACATCGAACGACCGACGGTGGCCATGCTGGGAGCGGCATTGATGATCCTCCTGGGCGTCGTGACCCCCGAGCAGGCCTTGGGAGCGATCGACCTGAACATCCTGGCGCTCCTCCTGGGCATGATGTTGCTGGTGGCCTCCCTGGAGCTGTGCGGCTTCTTCTCCTGGGTGTCCTTGCGCATCATCAGCATCTCCAAGAACCAATTCCAGTTCCTCATTCTGATCATGGTCTCCACCGCCGTTCTCTCGGCCCTCATCCTCAATGACACGGTGGTGCTCCTCTTCACCCCCATCGTCATCCGGTCGTGCCGGCTGATCAAAGCGAATCCGATTCCGTTCCTGGTGGCCGAGGCAATATCGGCCAACATCGGCAGCGTGGCCACCGAGGTGGGAAACCCGCAGAACGCCTACATCGCCACCCAATCGGGCATTCCCTTCGTGGAGTTCTCTCTGAAACTCATCCCCGTCACCGCCATCTGCCTCATCGTCGCCATCGTCCTCATCTGGTTCGCCTTCCGCCGGGACCTGATGACCAAGACCGATGTGCCCGCGGGACCTCACCCCAATGGCCGCTGGACCATTCTGCGCAATGAGATCAGCACACCCATCGACTGCGATGCTGCAAGCAGCCAGGTGGAGTTCAAGGGCATGGATCGAACGGTCTACCTGGTCCTAGCGGCGGTGGTGCTGGTGTTCCTGGGATTCGTGATCTCGCCCCAGATCCACATCCCCCTCTCGCTGGTGGCCTTCATGGGCGGTGCGATGGTACTCTTCGCCCTGCCCCTCGTGAACCGAAAGGTGACGGCCAAGAAGATATTGGGCGGAGTGGATTGGACCCTCCTCTTATTCTTCGTCGGGCTGTTCGTGGTGCTCAAGGGCGTGGACGTCTCCGGCTTGATGTCGGAGATGGTGAAGGCCTTCGAGCTCACGGGGGCGGGCCTGACGAGTATCGCTGGGCTGAGTTCCTTCTGCGCCATACTCTCCAACCTTATCAGCAACGTGCCCGCGGTCATGCTGCTCTCCCCTCTGGTGGCGGGCCAAGGCAGTGATACCCTGTGGCTGGCCCTGGCCACCAGTAGCACCCTCGCGGGAAACGCGACCATCCTTGGAGCGGCGGCGAACGTCATCGTGGCGGAGACCGGGGAGAGAATGGGCGTGGAAATATCCTTCCGCCAGTTCGTGAAAGCCGGGCTGCCGATCACCTTGGTCACGCTTTTCATCTCCGTCCTTCTGCTGCAGCTATGGTCCTAATACTCATGGATGGAACTATAACCATAGGAGCGGCGGAGATGCCCGAGGGCGGCTCTGACAAGGTCGTTCTTCTACAATCGTCCAAGAAATGCCTCCGCCGAGGAATAGTCCCAAATACTAAGATTCGCATGCGAAAAGATGATGACCGAACTGGCCACGGAGCTTTCACTCGCTTTCATAGTGATAGGGGTGCTCATGCTGCTCGCCGAGGCGGGGGCACCGGGCAACTTCCTTCTCGTCCCAGCAACGGTGCTGCTATTCCTAGGCGCGCTTGGCATGATCTTTCCTGACTTCCTCATGTCCTGGTGGGCCCCACTGGCAGCGGTGATCATTTTGTTCCCAATGACATATCTCACGATCAAGTTCTATCAGAAGCTCGCTCCCCCGGCTCCGCCGGAAACGCGGGTGGCCACGTCCCTTGTTGGCATGAAAGGCGTCGTCACTTACGAGGTGAGCCCGGATAACCTCAAGGGCAAGGTGCGCATCGAGCACGACACCTGGAGCGCCACCGCGAACTGCGTGATCTCGGAAGGCACGCAGGTAGTGGTGAAGGGGAGCGAGGGAGTGCACGTGGTGGTGGAGGAGGTGCGCGGGGGCGGCAATCCCTCGTGCTAGAACTGGAGATGAAGAAACATGGCGGACTTCGACGTGACCATAATCGCCCTGCTGATCCTGGCGGTCATCGCCGCTTTGGTCATCATGGCCAATGGAATACGCATTGTGAGGCCGTACGAGCAGGCAGTGTACATGCGCCTTGGCCGCTTCGTGCGGATTCTGGACCAGGGTTTCAACTATGTGACCCCACTCATCAGCGAGGTGGTCAAGCTCGACCTGAGGACGGTGGTGCTGGATGTGCCCCGTCAGGAGGTCATCACTAAGGACAACTCGCCAACGAACGTGGACGCTATCATCTATATCAAGGTCATAGATCCCAGCAAGGCGTATTTTCAGGTGCAGAACTACCGCGCTGCCACCGTGTATCTGGCCCAGACCACGCTCCGTTCCATCATCGGTGATATGGAGCTGGACGAGATCCTCTCCAATCGGGAGAAGATCAATGTCCACCTGCGCGACGTTCTGGACGAAGCCACCGACAAATGGGGCGTGAAGGTTGAGGCCGTCGAGATCAGAGAGGTGGATCCTGCCCCCAAGGTCAAACAGGCCATGGAGGAACAGACCTCGGCGGAAAGGATGAGGCGAGCGGCCATATTGCAGGCGGACGGTTCGAAGAAGGCAGCCATCTTGAATGCGGAAGGCGAGAAGCGCGCTCGGATACTGCAGGCCGAAGGCCTGAGACAGGCCAAGATCCTGGAGGCCGAGGGCGAGAGGTTGGCCATCATCCTCAATTCTCAGGGTGAAGCCCAGAAGCTCCGAATACTCTCGGTCGGGGCAAGCACGCTCGACGCAAAAGCGCTCACGGTCCTTTCTCTGGATACGATGAAATCCATTGGAAACGGAGCATCTACCAAGTGGATCCTGCCCTTCGAGGTCACGAAGCTAATGGACGGGGTGTCTGAGTATCTAGGTGCTGGAAGGCAGGTCCCTGAAAGGGAGATCTCGAAAGTGGAGGAGGTGGAGCGGGTCGTAGGCAAGGCCGAGGACATACTCGGCCCCATCCCCCGTCCGGAGGAGCTACGCCAGGATCTTAAGTATTTGGAAGAGGCCATGGAAAAAGAGAAAGAGGAGATGGAGCGGATCGCCGACATCTCCAAGATGGGCCGACCGGGGAAGGGCGAAGCGGCCAAGGGCCAGTAGACTTCGCCCCCCCCCTCCTTTTATTCTTGCCCGATTCGTTTCGGCCTTCTTCCCCGCCCGATCCACGAATCCCCTGAGGACATGCATATTGTGTTTGACCAGACCGCTCTTGGAAATCGGACCTAGAAATGTTCCCTGCCGGCGGCCTCATCCTTCTGAAGGACGGTCCCCGCCAGATCCATATGCCTGGGGATGAGCCAGAAGCTGCGTTGGACCATTCCGTCAGTCAGGCTGAGGGCGTGGAGCGAGCTGACCATATCAAGCTGCTCCGATGAGAACAATGACCCCTCATACTGGCAGAGGATGGTGACAGGGGTATGGAATCTCAACAGGTTGATGGACATCTCCACATGCATGTATGCGTTGAAATCTTCAGGCCTCTTCGCCAGCCAGGACATGTCAAACACGGCGATAATGCTTCGATAGCCATCGCCCACGGCGTCGTCCAGGCGAGCTTTCAGCACATCCAATGCGAACGCCGGATCGAACTTCTCCTTCGGGCACAAGGTCCGACCAGCTCGAACGGTCTGGATAGGGTCTCCAGTACCCTGAGCCCCTACAGACGACCTCTTGATCAGGCTTGAGCGCATCTTCTCAGAGTCGGTGAACAAGAGCACCTTCTCCTTCTCGCGGACGCATGCTGCGACGTCCTGCACGGCCGATAGCTTGTCGGCTTTGGAGTGGCATACCTGAATCACATGGTCGCCGCGCTTGACATCGCTCGTCCATTTCTTCGTCCTGCTCACAACCTTCCCGGGATTAGGTACGGTCTAGACAGCCGCTCGTATTTGTTCTTTTTCGCTAGCTATCATGTTCTTGACCACGAACTGATCAGTCACTGGATGCGTTCAGGTTGTCTCAAACCCCTGTGCTGACGGTCCGTTTCTGGCTCGGTGGAGGATGAGTTCTCAAGTGCGATCCTCATCTTCGTACCCTTCCGGCCCTCATAGCATTTCTTGCCTCACCGTCGAAGCGAGCTGCATGATGACGAGCTTCTTTCCCTTTCTCCAGTCACCCCTCACCCGGCTTTTCATTGAATTCATTCCATGAAGGTCCTCGATTATCATCCCCCATCGGTCATTGTCTTGCGGGAAAGAGAACCTTAGGCCACTCGACCCAAGGCCCTGGAGAGGCTAATACTGGCCGCCCCAAGAAGGAATGGCCATACGATCGGGGTCTATGTCACAAAACGGTTTCTTCGTGCTAGCCCCATGCACAAAAGGAAGGGTTCTTAAGGCCTCATCGAAAAAGGAGGTTCGTGAATGACGATTCCCATCGAACCGCTGGAGAAGGAGAATCGACATCATGATGAGCCCCAAGGACGAAGCGCGCTGGCCAGAACATCCATTGGACCTGAGCGAGGATGAGTTGGACATCTTCGTAAAGAGATACGATCTAGCGGTGGTGGAGTGCTGGGTCCCTTGGTCCGAGCACTGCAAAAGGATGCACGGGATCGTTGAGAATCTTTCGAAAGATATGCAGGGCAAAGTGGCATTCGGGAAGGTCGACGCTCGGCTCCACCACCACGTACCGGTGAGATTCGGCGTCAAGGCAACGCCGACGTTCCTATTGTTCAACCATGGCCGCCTGGTCGGTCGGGTCTTGGGGGAGATGTCGAAAGAGGAGCTTGCGGAGACCATCGACCGCAACATCCAGGGCTGAAGTCGGCGGTGGTCACCGGCTGGAGACAAGATAACGGCCGCGAGATGGCGGATGGCTATCGTTCAATTGCCCCTCTTCCCCTCCAACCCAAAATGGGGCACTTTTCAGAAATCCAGAAGGATGGTGGACGGATCGGGATTTCCGTTCAAGGAATCGACTGGCAGGCCTCGGAAGATTTCCATTCTCAGGAAATGGCATCTCCTTGCTGAGGATATGAGAGATAGATGAAACGCCTTACTTTCTTCTTTTTCATAGTGGAGTAGAGGGAGTCTTGGTATTGCTGGCTAGTGGTGTTTTCAACTCCACTATGTTGATTGTGGAGATAGTGGAGTTGCGGCGTCCAGACACTAGGTCTCAAATCCACCAAGGGTATGTGGACTACTCGTCAAGCGCTCAAAGGGACTGAATCAACGTTCCTTGGTGGAGCTTGTCCATTCGGTTGCAGGTCGGGTGAGTCTTCTCTTCTTGCGTTCGTAGGGTCGAATCGTCTTCATGATTCGGTCAAGATTCGACCGCGAATTCTCAAACCCTGGATGATTCTCTAGCACTCCTCTCTTCTCCTGAATCTTCACCATCCTCGTCTCCCCTCCATGGTTGATTGAATGAATGGCTCCCGCTCTCAATTACTTTCGAGATTCTGCCTGACGAAACACGGTTGTCGAGTCTTATATAGAGTTCGTTTATCTTTTTCCAAAGAGGACAATCAATGTCCACTACGTCAACCTTCAATCCGCACTTCATCGCGTCATTGGCGTAGATTGCCCTCCCGTGATCCTTGGCCTTTTCCGGTTGGATGAAATGCCCAATCCTCTTCTCGATTCTCGACGGGGCGCATCTGGACATCATCCCAGTTCTCAAGGCTTTGATGGCGATGTCCTTTGAAAGGCCCAGTGCGAATCTGAATTCTTCGATTTCTCTTGAATCGTAGTTCTGGAGTTGTTGTATGTATGGTTCGAGATTCCCCTTCGTCTTGACGGCTTTGGCAAAGAGTTCCTCGTAACTCTTTACTATATTATAAACGGAGAACACCTTGCCTTCCTTTGGATAGGCAATTTGGGGGTCAATCGGACCGAGTTCGGAGGTCTTACTCATTACAATCTTGGAAGCCCCTAGTGCGATCATTGTAGCGGCGGACTTCGCTTTCGCGGGCACAATGACGACGTATTCTCCCGTCTTGCTGTGGGCTCTGCATATGTTGATTACTCTCTCTGCGGCCAAACCATCTCCGCCGGGAGAGTTGATTAACAAGGTAAAACCTCTTGTCATATCTGTCTTATGCAGAACGGTCTCCAGCATATCCGCGTCTCCATCTTGGATCATAACTGGATAGACGAAACTCGTGAAGAATGACACGACGGGCATCTCAAGCTCCTTTTCCAAATCATCATAGAGCTGGACTCTAGTCTCATGGCCCTGAAACTTTTCTTCCAGGATGTTGTGGTAGATTGTTTTTTCTTTGGGCATTCGATAATCCCCTTCTAAAACATAACTAGTCGCATCACGAAATAAAACACTTCCCACTCCCATATCGAATTATCGCTACTCATGATGGATTCCGAGTCTCATCCAACACCCATTGGGATAACGGTAGCGATATTGCATGTTCATGCAACGTTCCAGTCCAAATTGTTGCATTTCATCTTCCCTCCGATCTCTGGCTTAAGTACCCTCGCGTGCCTAGTGTTGCATAATGCAACCTTTGAAGTACTGTTAGTTGCATTTCCTCCCCGATGGGATCCCGAGACGACGCCCTCGACGAAGAGCAATACGAGCAGCTGCTCGGTGCTGCCGACCCGAACCGCCCGGAGGAGCTCCTGATCCTGCTGCTCGCCGGCGACCTGGGCATGAGGGAGGGGGAGATCGCGCATATGCAGAGGTCCTGGCTCAACTTCCAGAAGGGGCACATCATCATCCCCTCGAGCGACAGGGAGGGATGGACCCCGAAGACCAAATGGGGGGCGAGGACCATCCCTGCGCTGAAGATGTCCCGGAAGGCGTGGGATGCTGTCAGAGCCTACTTCACCGCTTACGAGCGGCTCGGAATCCACCGGATCACCGTCTACCGGATCGTGCAGCGCGTGGCCGAAAGGTCCGGGCTCGAGGCCCGCGTCTATCCGCACTCGCTCCGGGCGACGGCAGCCACGAGGCTGGCGTACAAGGTCAAGAACCCCCAGGTCCTCTGCGACCTCTTCGGCTGGGGTCAGCTGAAAATCGCACAGTATTACATCCGGAGGGCGGGTGGGCTAGCCGAAGAGGAACTCGAGCGGGTGCTCGGACCGTAATCATTCCTCTGTGGATTGTCTTCACTTCGACAACCAAGTTGATTTGACAGCGAAATCGGGTTCAGCGATGCTGCGGGTCTGTCGACTTCCTCTGCTTAAGCTTTATCTGGTCCAGGTAGGTTATCCAGCTATACTTCTGTTTCAGGATCTCAACCCCTCCGCCCACTGCACTCACCGCGGCTGTCGTCGCGATAAAAGGATTCGGCAATCCACCAGGCATGAAATCGATAAGTGACATCGGCGCGCTCACCATCCCAAGCAGTATTGTCCACCTCTGCATCTTCGGGAATGCTTCAAGAACAAGTTTCCTCCCTTCCTGGAGTTGACTCCTCAGCTCATGGGGGACTGTCGCACTGTGCCCGGTTTTAGATACTTTTTTCCGGCATTGAGCCATCGTCCTCCTGATGACATCTCTGAGTTGCTTGACCTCTGGTCTGTCCCGAGTCTCAAGGGCTTCGGTTACCAACTCCATGCTCGCTAATTCAATTTTTTTTCCACAGAGTTCGGGCTTTGGACATACCAAACATCTCTTGTACAGCGCTTCCTCAGGGACCATTGGCACTGATGGAATCAGGGCGTCGAACGCATTAACCTCGATAAAGCCATTCCCCCCTGCTGACCTTCTCGAAGTCCGCTCTAGGTATTGAAGTTGCCAGTCATCAAATAGCACTCCCGCGTCCAGTTTTTCCCCTGTCATAAGAGCTCCATATATTGCCCTCATTCTGGGTCTGCAGACTTCAATGCCCCCACAAACAACACCCATGTCAAGGATTGCTCCATCATTCTCACCTTTTTCGAGGTATCTCGGTAAAATATTTTCGTCTTGTTCCATAAGGCGCTCAATCAAATCCTGTTCCATGGTGGATCTTTTTTGGACATCATCGCTCAATGGCTTTATCAATTGCAGTTTCTTTAATTCATCTATGGCTCTCTCGATTGCTTCTGATATGTGACGGTTCTCAATCATTGGGTTAACGGGTGTCTCGAACTCTTGCCTGGGAACATAAATCCTGTCTGCCCATAGTATCACATGCGACCTTTTCAGCAACCATTGAAGCGGCATCTCAGTGCATACCTCGCTCGATTTGCCAACCTCACTCATTGATAAGCCAGGTATCAACAAATCAATGCTATTCTTCATACCATTCCTCGTTCGCTATTTCTTCTTGCGTTCCAGATACTCCAGGTAGTACCTAATCGCTGAGAGAGTGAAGTCCGACCTGGACCTGAACTCGCCGGCCTCGACCTTCGCGTCGACCAAGTCGGAGATCTCCTCCGGGACCTGGGTGCCAATCACCGGTGGCTTGCGCTTATGCTGGGTGGCTGTCATCGGCTCCGGAGACGGCGCCGGCGTCGCGTTCCTTCCAAAGAGGCGTCCCATCACGACACCATTCTCGACTACCGGCTTAAATCTGCTTGAACCTTCGACGTGTTGCCAGGGGAAGAGGAACGGCTTGTGATTGCATTGACGTGGGAGTGAGCTCCTTCACGACGTCGATCGAGCCCTCGACATTCCCCGGGGAATACAGCTCGCAGTCACCGGAAGCCTTCGCACCTCGAGGTCGCATCTGGCTAGTGTCTGCGGCGGCCTTGCGAGACGATATTCGGCTTCCCTATAGAGAGAGATAAGAGAGATCACCAATCAAC